>NZ_JBFALK010000001.1:0-35745 GCF_040656155.1 Microtetraspora glauca | reverse complement strand
CGAGCCCGCCGTGCCGAAGGCGCGGCGGCAAATCAGGCACAGCTTTCAGCGGATCCGGCGGCGCAGGGCGGGGTCGATCTGGACGTTGCGGCCCGCGTCCGGGGGGACGACGACCTCCTGTGTCGCGGCCACGCCGCCGGCGAGCAGGACCGCGTCCACCGGGACGGTCCGCTTCACGACGGCCAGCGCGATCGGGCCGAGCTCGTAGTGGCGGGCCGCCGAGCCGACGAAGCCGATCTGCCCCGCCTCCGGCGCCCCGGCGCCCTCCGCGCCCAGCGTCACCGCGGCGCCGTGCGCCGGCAGGGTGTCCACGCTGCCGTCCAGGTGCAGGAAGACCAGCCGGCGGGGCGGGTGGCCCAGGTTGTGGACACGGGCGACCGTCTCCTGGCCGCGGTAGCACCCCTTGCTGAGATGCACCGCCTCTCCGATCCAGCCGACCTCGTGCGGGATCGTCTTGTGGTCGGTGTCGAAGCCGAGACGCGGCATGTGCGCCTCGATGCGCAACGCCTCGTAGGCCCACAGCCCGGCCAGCCGGAGCCCCAGGTCCGCCGCCACGCTCGCCAGCCGTACGCGAGGGATCAGGAGGTCACCGCCGACGACGACGGTCCCGTCAGGCAGGGAGTCCGGCAGGTGTACGGCACCGCCGGGAGCGGCGACGGAGACCACGGCGTAGTCGGAGGTCACGTCGGCGATCTCCACCCGCAGCATGAACCGCATCTTCTCCAGGAAGGCGACCAGTTCGGCGGCCGTGCCCGGCTCGACGTGCGCCCAGACCGCCTCGCCGTCGTCGATCAGGACGAGATGGTGCTCGATCCGGCCCTGCGGGTCGAGGAACAGCGTCTGGGCGGGGGTGCCGGGCGCGAGATCGTCGAGCTTCTGCGAGCTCAGGCTGTTGAGCCAGCTCAGCCGGTCGGGGCCGGAGACGCGGACGACCTCGCGGTCGCTCCGGTCGACGACGGCCTGACCGCTCGCGAGCGCACGCTGCTCGGCGAAGGGCTCCCCGTAGTGAGCGGCGACCGTCGCGTCGGGGGCTTCTGCGGCGACGGCTCCGGGTGTGTCCAGCAAAGGGCTGCGCATGCCTCAAGGCTATTGCCGCGCTTCACGGCCGCGCGCCTCGGGAGCCCGCGAGATCAGCGGCAGTTGCGGCAGCGGCCGAAGACGGTCAGGTGGCGGACGTCGGTGGCGAAGCCGAGCTCGTCCTCAAGCGTGCCGACCAGACCCTGCACCAGCTCCGGCCGGACCTCGGTCACCTCGTCGCAGCCCCGGCAGACCAGGTGGACGTGGTCGGCCTCGGAGGCCAGGTGGTAGGTGGGCGCACCGTGACCCAGATGGGTGTGGGTGACCATGCCGAGCTCTTCGAGGAGCTCCAGCGTGCGGTAGACCGTGGAGATGTTGACGCCGCGCGCCGTCTCCTGGACCCGCGAGCAGATGTCCTCAGGCGTCGCGTGACCGAGCGAGGTGACCGCCTCCAGCACCAGTTGACGCTGGGGTGTGACCCGGTAGCCGCGTGCCCGCAACTCCTCGTGCCAAGTGTCGGTCATGCACAGAGTGTACGAGTCTCAGGACCGCCGATCGGCACAAATCGACCTGCCGATTAATTCGCTTGCCGCTCTCCGAAGGCGTCGCATAACGTACAGGCACGCAGAAAGGAGGTGGTCCAGACAATGGTGATTCATTCTTGGACTAGCGAGGTGGCTGTCCGCTAGGACGCCGTCCATTCGGACCTCCGTCCGGATGTCGTACGACGTCCGGCGAATCCTCGACAGACACCGGAACCCCGGGCAGCCGGCGGCGTGGGAGACATCCCGCGTCTTGGTCCAGCCGGCCCGCCTCATCCTCGAGGCGGAGCGCGCCCGGGGTTCTTTCATGTCCAGAGAGTTCTCAGGGGTCCTGAGAGCTCTGGGAACCCCGGTCCCGGCTACGCGCGGAGGACCTCGGGGTTGACGCAGTGCAGCGGGGGCTCTCCGCCGAGCAACCGCACGATGTCCCCGCAGATCATCCGCGTGTGGTTCACCTCGGTGTCGTACGTCGCGTCGCCGATCCGCGGGGTGAGCAGGACGTTGTCCATGCCGGCCAGGGGATGGTCCGGCTCCTCCGGGGCGTGGTCGAGCGCGGCGCCGCCGAGATGCCCGGCCTTGAGCGCGCCGGTCAGCGCGTCCATGTCGTGCAGGTCGGCCCGGCCGGTGTTGATGAAGATCGAGCCCGGTTTCATGGCCGCGAACTCGGCGGCACCCATGATCGTGCCCGCACCGGTGTCCACGAGGCTGCCGCCCGCTCCGTGCACGGAGACCACGTCCGCCTCGGCGAGCAGCCGGTCGAGGCCGTGGCGTCCCTTCGGGGAGTCGGGGCCGTGGGCGATCACGCGCATGCCGAGCCCCTTCACCCTCCAGGTCACCGCACGCACCGACGGGCCGGAACCCACGATGCCGAAGGTGCGGCCGGCGAGCTCCCAGGACCGGTGGGGCTCCCGCTCCTCGTGGGCGCGGCCCGTCCGGGCGTCGCGGTCGGCCACCAGCAACCGGCGGCCGACGGCGAGCAGCAGGGCGAGGGTGAGCTCGGCGACCCCGTCGGCGTCGCGCCCGGGAGCGCACAGCACCGGGATCCCGCGGGCCGTGGCCGCCGCGACGTCCACGTTGACCGGCTCCGGCCGCGTACAGCCGATCACCATCAGGGGCAGGTCGAGCACCGGCCCGTTCACCTCGTCGGCCTCGGTGATGAGGATGCGGGCGTGTTCGGCCGCCAGGCGGGCGGCCAGTTCCTTCGCCGGCTGGGTCCGGAACGGGCGCCGAGGGAGTACCGGCTCGTAGATAACGTCGGCCAGCTCCCGCAGCCGCGCCCACGCGGGACCCCGCATCGGCGCCAGCACCAACGCCCGTGGCCTCATCGCCCCTCCTCGTCCGGTCCGTAGGTAGATATCGGTCGGGAGGGGCCGGGCGTGACAGATGAGTTTCGGCCGTGAACCGGCCGGTGCGGCGGGCCTATTCGTCGGGCGTGAAGTCGGCCACCTTCTTCAGCTCGGCCGAGGTGTGGGACTGCAGCGGGTGCCCCATGGCCGCCATGTCGTACGCGTACATGAGGTTGCCGTTGACCAGGCCGTAGAGCCGGTGACCCGCGGAGTACTCCTTCGCGGTGTCGGTGCGGGCCACGACGTCGGTCCGCAGCTCGATCTTGTGGAAGACGACCTCGCCCAGGTAGATCTCGACGATGCCGGTCGGGTGGGCGAGGCACACCTCGATCTGGCGCTCCGGCTGGATGCGCCAGAAGCCCGACTCGGTCGACAGCGGCCGCACCTTGTTGCCCTCGCCGTCGAGCAGCCAGGTCCGGCTGTTGTACGTCAGGAACGGCTTGCCGTTGTGCCCGAAAACGACTTCCTGCCCGAAGTTCGCGCTCTCCATCGTGGGGTAGCCGACCACGCCGGCTCCCTCCCAGCGGCCGAGCAGGAAGGCGATCGGCTCAAGGTCAGGGTGTACGTCCATGGGATACGAGCTTAGGGCGTGTCATGGCCGTCCGGCCCGGCCGCTACGTCCACCTTGTATGACTTTGCGGCGGATGTAGGCTGCGGGCATGGCACGATCTCTGGTCATCAAGGTCACGGCCGGGGCGGACGCGCCGGAACGGTGCAACCAGGCGTTCACTGTCGCCGCAGCCGCCCTGGTCAGCGGAGTCCCGGTGTCCCTGTGGCTGACCGGCGAATCCTCCTGGTTCGCGCTGCCCGGCCGGGCGAAGGAGTTCAACCTGGAGGAGGCCGCCCCGCTGGCGGACCTGCTCGACGCCGTACTCGCCGGCGGCAGGGTGACCCTTTGCACCCAGTGCGCGGCGCGGCGCGGCATCACGATCGACGACGTCATCGACGGCGTCCGGATCGCCGGCGCGTCCACCTTCGTCGAGGAGATCCTGGCCGACGGCGTCCAGGCCCTGGTCTACTGACGCGCGGGCCCGGTCCGCCGGATCAGCCGGGCAGGACGGCGGCGAGCCGCTCCTCGCGCAGGCGCTGGTACCACGTGTCATCGATCGGGGCGAGCGGTCCGGCCGTCCAGGCCAGCAGCAGGTCGGCGAGGCCGGGGTTGCGGGCCAGAGCGGGCCCGTGCAGGTAGGTGCCGATCACCTTGCCGGCGTAGCAGCCCTCGGTGCCGTCGCCGTTGCCCGTGCCGACGATCGTCCGGGACAGCGGCCGCACGCCCGGCCCCAGCCGGGTGACGCCCATGTGGTTCTCGAAGCCCGTCAGCGTGGGCACGCCCAACGCCGGGTCCACCTCGGCGGCCAGCTCGCCGACCGCGCGCCGCTCGCCACGGCCGGAGCTGATGTCGAGCAGGCCGATGCCGGGCACCGGCTGGCCCTCCTCGCCGCCGAAGACCGTGCCCATGATCTGGTAACCGGCGCAGACGGCCAGGAGCGCGGCCCCCCGGCCGATCGCCCGGTGCAGGCCGCCGTCCTTGCGCAGCCGCTCGGCGCCCAGGATCTGCGGCCGGTCCTCACCGCCGCCGATCAGGTAGATGTCCCCCTGCTCGGGCACCGGGTCGGAGGATCGTACGTGGACCGTCTCGACCGACATGCCGCGCGCACGGGCCCGCTGCTCCAGGACCAGGACGTTGCCCTGGTCGCCGTACGTGCTGAGCAGGTCAGGATAGATCCAGACAAGGCGAAGGTGAGAGGTCATGCCGAGACTCCACTCGTCGGGCGGCGGCCGTGGTCACTCCGCACGGCCGAACTCCGTTCGGATCTGCTGGAAGGCGGTGTAGTTGGCGATCACGTCGATCCGGCCGGGCGGCAGCACGGCGACCGCCTGCCCGAACGAGTCGCAGAGCTGGAACGGCACGCCCGCCACGTACAGCCGGAGGGCGAGGTCGCGGCGACGCTCGCCGGTGACCAGGACGGGACGCCCCATGAGAATGCGGTAGTCCACGTCCCAGAGCCAGGACGTGTCCCGGCCGTCGGGCCCCTGCGCGTTGACCGACAGGATGATCGGCAGCGCGGGGTCGGAGACGTCGAAGGCCTCCAGCCAGCCCGCCGGGTTCTTCGCGAGCAGCAGGCGCAGCGACCGCCCGTCCCGCTCGACCGTGGTGTAGCGCCCCGCGACCGAGGTGACCTCGCGCAACCCCAGGAGCGCGTGGCCGGGTTCGAGTCCGAACGCCGCCACGGTGGCGAGGGCGATCGCGCCGTTGGCGCGGTTGGCCTGGCCGGGAAGCTGCAGGTCCAGCCGCCAGCGTTGGCCGCGCGGGTCGATCACGTCCTCACCGTCGAGCACCCAGGACGGCGTGGGACGGCGGAACGCGCACTCCCGGCAGGCCCAGTCGGCGCCCTTGCGATCCAGCGGACCGCCGCACTCGGGGCAGCACCAGGAGTCCTCGCGCCAGCGCTGGCCCGCGGCCACCCAGCTGACTCTGGCCGCGCCGGACGCGGCCCAGGCCACCAGCGGGTCGTCGCAGTTGGCGATCACGAGCGTCGGCCGCGAGGCGAGGGCACGCCGCCACTTCTGGGCCAGCAGCCAGATCTCGGCCGCGCGGTCCATCTGGTCGCGGCTCAGGTTCATGAGGCAGACCACCCCGGCCTGGGTGGTGTCGAGCACCTCCGGGAGGTACTTCTCGTCCACCTCCAGCACGGCGTACGGAGCGTCCTTGGCCGAGGAGAGAGCCGAGACGTGACCGGCGGGCATGTTCGCGCCGAACGCGTTAGTGGCCACTTCTCCCAGCTGCCGCAACGCCGAGGCGATCAGGCGCGTGGTCGTGGTCTTGCCGTTGGTTGCGCTCACCAGCGCGAGCCTGCGGTCCGCCGCGAGCTGGCGGAGCAGATCCGGCTCCAGCATCAGCCCGACCCTGCCGCCGATGACCGATCCGTCGCCGCGCCCGGTGGCCCGGGACAGGGTCGCGGCCGTACGGCCCAGAGCACTGGCGAGCTGCGCCCGCAACGGAAGCTGACTCATGCGCTCCTCCTCATCCCGCTCACCATAGTGCGCTGCTCGATCCTATTCGGCTTCGTCCAGATCGCCGTCCGGGCCTATCGTTGGGGGCGCACACGAAAACGCGGTCCGGTTGGTAGCCCGGGCAAGCCACTTCGTATCCGCCCTCTCCAGGGATGTCCGGTGTGCCGGTGAGCGGCCTCGTCAGGCCGTCGGTCGGCATACGCACTGGAGAGCAGCGATGGTCACTCTTTCCGTCTTCTTCGATTCCCCGTTCTGGGTCGGCGTACTGGAGATCCACGAGAACGGCGAGCTGCGCGCGACCCGCGTCGTGTTCGGCTCCGAGCCCACCGATCCGGAACTCCACGAGTTCCTCATGCGGAACGGCGTGGCCCTGCTGGAACGGGCCGAGTCCGCTCCGCCCGTGGCCGTCGAGTCGACGATCGGGACGGCCGGGCGCCCCAACCCCAAGCGGGCCGCCAAACTCGCGAGCCGCGCGGTCACGACGATGCGGAGCACCGCCTCCCAGGAGGCGATGCGGCTGGAGCTGGAGAGCCGCAAGCGGCAGGCGTCGGCCGACCGCAAGGCCGACAGGAAGGCCGCCGACGAGCACCGGCGCGAGGTGGCCCGCCGCAAGCGCATCGAGCGCCGAAGGGACCGTTGAGCGCCGACCGTCCGCCTCCTCAGCTCACGCCCCAGCGAGGCTAGTCGGTGAACGAGAGCTCCGCCGGGGCGTCGCCGTCGAAGGGGAGGACGAACCGCCGCGGCCAGGAGAGCACGGTCTCCAGCCAGCCCGCGCCCATCGTCTGGGCGACGTACCTGAGGCGCTCGCGCGGCTCCACCGCGATGGCGACGGCCGTGATGTCCCGCTGGATGCCCTCGTGCTCGTCGTCGCCCAGGATCACCCGCCACGCCAGCGCGCGGTTGCGGTCCACCTCCATGGACAGCGGGTGGTGCCGCAACGCCTTGGCCCGGTGGCCGAGCAGTTCCGGCCGGGCACCGGCGGCCGCCGAACCGTCCGTGTCCCGCGCGTCCTGTCCGGCCTGCCCGGCGGGCCCGCAGCCGGAGCCGTTGACGCCCTGGTGCGGGTACGGCCGGCCGGAGGGGTCGGTGCCGAACAGCGCGTACTCCATGGACGGGGCCGGGCTGCGCAGATTGGGAGCCGGATGGCCGAAGGGGAACAGCCGGTCGACCTCGTGCAGCCAGCGCACCTGGGGGATCACCCAGGCGGTCCCCGGCCGCTCGCCCGCCTGGATCGGGATCGATCGTCCCTGAGGCCGTGAGGGCGTCACCGGTTCCTGGCGTCGTGTGCCGCCCTCTCCCCCGGTCGTCGCCGTCCCGTCGGCCGTCCCGTCGGCCTTCCTGTCGGTCGCCCTGTCGGCCGTCCCGTCGGCCGGTGCGGAGACCGCCCGGCCGGTCGCCGCCGTCTCATCGCTCGAATCGAAGGTCGCTCGGCCGGTCGGCCGGTCGGCATTCTGGCCGGCCACCAGGTCACCCATGCCGCTCACGCCGCCTACGGGCCCCTTGGCCGGAACGGCCGGAACGGCCGGAACGGCCGGAACGGCCGGAACGGCCGGAACGGCCGGGACGCCGGCCGTGCCGAGATCCGGTCGTTCGGCGGAGTCGCCGTCGGATCCGGCGGTGGCTTCGCACGCGGTCATCTGTCCGGAGCGGCCGCTCGCACGCTCGTCGATCAGCGATGGCGCGGATTCCACGGACCTCGCACCGGTCGGCTCGACCACCACGGAGCCGATCGGCTCAGAACCGGTCTGCGCGGAACGGCTCTGGCCGGAATCGGCCTGCGCGGAATCGGCCTGCGCGGAATCGGCCTGCGCGGAATCGGCCTGCGCGGAATCGGCCTGCGCGGAATCGGCCTGCGCGGAATCGGCCTGCGCGGAATCGATCCGCAGGGAGCCGAGCCTTCCGGTTCCGGTATCGGCCGTGCTCGCCGCCGTGGTCACCGCTGAGGCCGTCGCCGTACTCGCTGCCGTGCCCGCTGCCGAGGCCACCGTCTGGACCGCCGGGACGGCCGAACGCCCGGCGGACACCGTACCCGCGAAGGCCGCCGACCCGGGCGGCACCGGACCGTGCGCTTCCGCGTCGTACGTCGCCGGACTGTGGGACATCGGACCGTGCCCCGAGGTTCGCGCGGCCGGACAGGGAGAGACCGGACCGGGCGAACCATGGGACGCGGCGGCCGCGGCGTCGAGCAGCGCCGCCGCGACCTCGGCCGCCTTCTCCGTGAGGAGCGCGGGATCGAACCAGGTCCGCAGAGACCAGGCGCGGCGGGCGACGCAGTGCTCCACAAGCGTGGCCAGGAGGCACTCACGACGCTTCGGAGGCAGCTCGGCCCAGATGTCGGCGAGGATGCGCGGCACGCCCGGCAACGACCGGTTGGCCACGAACGCCAGCACCACCGTGTCGGTCCAGATCCGCAACCACGCCCACTCCGGCGCGACCGCGAGAAGGTCCGCCTCGCGGAGCTCGAACAGCGTGCACGCCTTGCCCGTACGGCACTCGCGCCCGCAGGCGGCGGAACGGCGGCCGCAGATGGGCGGGATGGGCCCGAGCATGGCGCGCTCGCGCCCCTCTCCCAGCGGCACCTGGACGCGCAGCGGGCGGTCCATGCCGTCGGCGAACACCGCCGCGTATCCCGGCTGGAGCGAGACGACCTGGCGCGACTGGTCCTCGCTGAGGTTCATCGCCGCGCCGACAAGCTGCCTGTCGTCTTCGGCCGGCAGCCGATGGACCACCTTCAGAGCCGTGTTCTTCACGACATCGGACACGAGCTTGGTCGGGATCTGCTCGGCCACCACGATGCCCTCGCCGTACGCCCTGATCTCGGCGAGCATCCCGGCCAGCAGCTCGACGGCGTGCGTGGAGGCGCGCTGGGAGCCGCGGTCGCGAAGCAGCCGGTGCGCCTCCTCGATCACGATGACGTGCCTGAGGCCGCTGACGCCCTCCTCATGGGACAACCCCTGGCGGGCCCGCATCCGCAGGTGCTCCACGATGCGGATGATCAGCGTGCCCATGAGGAACGCCTTGTCCTCGTCGTTGGCCACGTCCTCGATCGCGAGCACCACGTTCCGCTGGAGCAGGCCCCCGATGTCCGCAGGGTGGCCGCCCTCGAAGAACCGGCCCGCGCTGCCGACGCGGAGACTGCGCAGCCGCAGGCTGATGAACCCCTCGACGTCGGCCTGGACCTCGTTGCCGTACCCGATCTCCTGGATCACCTCCAGGGCGTGCTGCTGGAGCTGCTCCAGGGTGGGTATGGCGGGCTGGACCGCGGCCCCGGGGATGCCGCCGCCGGTGACCACGTCCCAGCCGTTGGCCTCGTAGACCCGTTGCAGGGCCAGGGACATGATCTGCGGGAAGGGCTCCTCGGCGTCGAACGCCGCCATGAACAGGGCGCGGACCATGTCGATGTGCGCCTGTACGGGATAGCCGGGCTCGGGCGCGAGCGGGTTCACGCTGAAGGGCACGTTGTCCGGCGCCGAGGGGTTGATGACAGTGAGCGGGGCCAGATGCTCGACCCGACCGGCCATGGCGGCGTACTCGGACTTGGCCGGTTCGATGGCCAGCCACGGGATCCCGGCCTTGGTGAGCTGCTCCAGGAGGTGCCGCACCGTCTGGGACTTGCCCGAGCCGGTGGCCCCGGTGATGAAGGCGTGCCGGTTGAGCGTCGCGAGCGGCACCCGGAACGTGCCGACCGCGCGGTCCTGGCCGTCCACGATCGCGCCGAGGTCGATGGTCTCGCCGCTGGTCGTGTCCGCCTCGCTGGTGACGTCGAAGAACCCCGCGTCGAGCACGCGCACCCCGGGAACCTCACGGCGCGGCAACCCGGCCAGCGCCGCCAGCGCTCCCGCCGTGGCCGCGAACGGCGCGGCCGCCCCGTCCGCCGGATCCTGCAGGGTGACGTGGAGCGCCTCGGCGAAGCCGTACACGGACTCGGGCGAGGACCCGTGAGGCGGTCCTGAGCGGATCGGCTCCGACAGGAGCGGCCCGGACATGGCGCTGCGCAGCCGATAGGGGTGGTGGCTCATCTCGACGGAACCGACGAGGACGGGCGCGATCTGCCGCAGCTCGTCCGGCCCGGCGGCGCCCGCGAGGACCCTGACGTTCCACAGCCCGGCCTCGCGGAAGGCGTCGAGCTCCTGCATCCTGCGCTCGGCCCGCTCCGCGTCGAACCGCGACCGCTCCGACGCGTCGCCGTACTGGCGCAGGACGTTGAGCTGGGTCCGCAGGTGGGCGACCTCGGCGTCGAGCAGGTCGGTGGGCTCGGCGACCACGACCCAGCCGAACGGCCGGGACATCAGCGTCACCAGCGTGGACTCGAACAGGGTCGGCTGCTTCGGCTCGTCCGGCTCGGGTTCCCTGCGGCCGTTGAGCGGCGGCGCCTGGCGGCCGGGGCAGGGCGTCCACACCAGGTCGGCGAGGTCGGCGAGCCACTCGTCCCCGATCTCGACGCCGCGGGCGCCTCCGGGGAACAGCAGCGGCTGCGGCCCGGTGGGCGTGACGTCGATCGAGGTGACGGCCCGCTTCGGCGGGCGCGGCGGCGTGAGCGGACCGGCGTTGGTGATCAGTTCGAGTGGCGCCCCCGCCCCTCGCGACAACCAGCCGATCACGAATGGCCGGTTGCGCTGCGCGGCGGACAGCACGGCCGGGAGGACCGTGACGAAGTCCCACTCCGCCGACGAGCTCCGTGAGGGCGCGGCGATGGCCTGGATCCTGTACCAGGGCCCGCTCAGGGGGAACGGATGCATGAGACCCCTCAGTTGACGGTTAACAGGGGAGAGACTCTTTCGTCGGTCACGTTCACACATCCATATTGACGATGCCCTTACCGTGTCTTGCGCCAGTCGAGACGAGCCGGTGGAGGTCCGAGGTTCGGCGGCGGGGCCTCCTCGGGTTCGGGCTCGGGCTCGGGTTCGGCGCGGTGCCGGCTTTGCGGGGGTTGCTGGGCCTGCTGGGCCTGGTGGGTCTGCTGGGGCCGCTGGACCTGCTCGGGGGCGGCGAGCGCGGCCCGCCGTACCTCCTCGAAGTCGCCCAGTGTCGTCTTCGGGAAGGTGAGGATGGCCGGATTGGCGTCGGCGAGACGGACCTGCCGCCCCTCCGCGGTCGCGTGCGTGACGATGACCGAGGTCGTCGGAAGCTGCTGGAGCTGGTGCGGCTCGACCAGGAACTCGCGGGAACGCTGCAGGACGCTCTCCGCCATGTTCGTCGTCGCGTTCGTCGCGCTGCGTCCCCACTGGGTGGACTCGGTGATGTCCTCCTTGAGGTCGCCCTCGCTCTTCTCCTCCGGATCGGTACGGCCTTCGCCCACGGTCGAGGTGTAGTAGCCGCCGGTGCCGCTGACCGCAGAACTGAACGTCTCGGTGAGCTGGGCCAGCTCCAGCCGGTGCTCGGTGCCGACGTGCTCGCTGGCCACCCGGGCGTCCTCGGCGTTCCCCAGCCGCATGAACGCGACGGCGGCGTGGCCCCGGCCCAGGCGTTCCCTGACCGTGGGGGTGAGGCTGCGATAGGTCAGGACGAGCCCGGTCTGGGAGGTCTCGCAGGCGTCCATGAGCCGGTCGAGCACGTCCCCGCGCAGCTTGTCCGCCCCGGCGACGATGATCGTGTGGTACCAGGGCCGTTCTGAGGCGGGTGACTGCCGCAGGATGTGCGTCAGCGCGGTCGCCACGTACGTGCCGAGGACCCGGTTGCCGAACACCCCGGCCTGGCGGTCCATGCTGACCACGCGCAGCCGGGCCGGCGGGAGCCGCACGGCCTCGGAGCCGAGGGTCTCCAGCTTGCGCAGCTGGGATTCCAGGGCCCAGGCGCGCTCGATGACGACCCGGTCGGCGACGCCCCGGCCGAACAGCGTGCCGATGCGTTCGAGCTGGTTGGCGGTGAGCAGGCCGTACCGCATGTCGTCACGCGGGTCGCCCACCTGGGCGAGGGCCCTGAGCGCGGCGGTGACCTGGTTGATCGTGGCGTTCTCGCCGAGGACCTCCAGGACGCGTTCCAGGATCGCGTTGTCGAACCCGACGTCCCTGCTGGTTTCTTCGCTGACGCTGACCACGTGCGCGAGGACGTCGGCGAACGCCTCGGGCGGCAGCGTCGCCCCCAGGTCGAGCCGGGGCAGATCGACTGGCAGCACCCAGACGAGCGGATCGTCGCCCCCTCTCCTGGCCAGCTCGATCAGATCCTTGGCGATCGCGCCCTCGGACAGGTCGAGCACGGTCAGGTGGCCGCCGCTGTACAGCCGGGTCGCGCCGATCAGTGTGATCAGGGCGGACCAGCCGGGGAGCGTCCCACCGGCGACGTCCACGCGGTCGATCTCGTCGGGCACGGCCACGGCGTACCAGGTGAGCTGCTTGTCGAAGACGCTCTTCTTCTCCGCCCACTCCCGGTATCTCGCGGCGTGCTCCTCCTGGGCCGCGACGATCTCGCGCTCGCGGCGTTCCCGCTCACGCCGGGCCCGCGCGTGGCGCTCCTCCACCCGGAAGCTGACCGCCCGGTTCCCCTGCCGGATCGCGTACGTGCAGATGCCGGCGACGCCACCCGTCGCGGCCAGGCCGATGAGGACGAACGACCAGTTCATCAACCCGCTCAGGCCGAGAACGAGGATGCCGGCCGCCAGCAGGGCCATGAACATCCGGAAGATCCGGACGGGGCGGTTGAGCAGATCCTCCTGGAGCCGCTCCCTGACGACCCAGTCGGGATCGACCTCGGGCTCCGCGAGGTCCTCGCGTGCCGGGCGTTTCGGCGGCGGTCCCGGGTCCGGATGCAGCAGGGCGTACTGCCAGCCCAGGTAGATGCGATCCGCCTGAAGCTGGGCATGCTCGGGATGCAGGTCGCCCACAGACCCTCCATGTCCGCCTGGATCACAGCGTAGGAGCTGGAAAGCCGATCAGGGTGGCGTTCTCGCCATTCGGACACATTTGCGGCCCGGTCGGTGGGATCAATGCGGCTAATGGTGCAAGTGTGGTCGTACTAGCATCCATTGCCATGACGTCCTCCCCCCGTGGCGCACGCCGCCGACGCCCGGTACTCGTTCCGGTCGCCCTCGCGGTGATCGCGGCAGGAATCGGCGTCACAGCGGCCTTCGGCGGCCTGGAGGAGGCGCCCGACGAACCTCCGCCGAAGGCGCAACCGGGCGAGGTCATCGACCAGGGCGAGTTCCAGACCCAGTTCATCAAGGCCGTCGACACCGTCGAGCGGAACGAGTACGGCCGGACCAAGCGCTATCTGAAGCTCGTACTCAAGGTCACCAACATGGGCGACACCACCGCCTCGATCGGCATACTTCCCGCTCCTGGTACAGAGAAGGCCATGAGAGTCAGCGGCTTCGCGGCCTCACTGCTGCGCGTCAGCCCCGAGATCAAGAGCGAGAACGATCCCACGGTTTCCGTACTGAGCTACGGGATCGAGAGCAGCCAGTTGCATCCCGGCATAACGACGACGGTGGTCGTGAGCTACGCCCTGGCGCCCACCGCCGTAGCCCCTGAAAAGATCACGGTCGATGTGGGGGGCTTCGTATACGAGATGATCAGCAACCGCGACCAGACGCACTATTGGCAGATCGCCCCCAAGGGGGAGCTTCCCACCGACGCCGGCAGCGAGGCCGAGCCGATCGTTCCTGCCGTGCTCACCCAGGTCACCCTCCCCGTAAGGAAGGAGGAGGCGTGATGGTGGCGACCTCGTCCGAAACCGGCGCCCGAAGGCGGTCCACGGGCAAGACCGGGCCCGGGGTGGTCTGGCGCGTCCTCGGGATCGTGGCCGGTTTGGCGCTGGCGGCGGCCGCCGTCTACGCCCAGACCTTCACCCTGCCGTTCGAGCAGCGTGGCTCGGCCCTCACCATCAAGGGGGCCGCGAGCGAACTGGTGGAGACGAACCGCTTCAGCGTGAAGGTCACCTCTGTGACCGCCGCGCACGCGGTGAACACCAAAGGAACCAGCGGCGAGGTCGTCAAGGTCGAGACGAGCAACCTGTTCCTCGTAGTGGACGTCACCGCCACGACGCCGAAGGAGCCGATGCAGTTGGGTCGGCTCCAGCCTCCCTGCCTCCTGACCGCCGACGGCCGGCGCTACAAGCCCACGGACAAGGTCGACGAGAGTCTCACCATGTTCAACAAGATCGTCCAGCCGGGGCTCTGGTCGAGCGGAGTGCTGGTCTTCGAGGTGCCGGAGGAGGCGCTGCCCGGGATCAGCCTCGTCTTCAGCCCGCCGCAGGGGGGCATCGTCGTCGACAGTTTCGCGCCCGAGGCGGAGATCGATCTTGGGCTCTCCGACGCCGCGTTGACCCGCCTGACCTCACAGGCGGAGGAGCTGTACTCCCTGGTGGACAAGACCTGATGCGCGCACCAGACGACCGAGCCCATGGGCACGGCGCGACACGCAGCGTGACACGCGGCATGTCGGGCGGCGTGCAGCCGGGCGATCCGTCAGCCGAGGTGGAGAGATGAGTGAGACCCCCATGGAGGGGCGGCGGCGCCGCCACCGCGAGCGGACGAAGGCGCGGGACTGGTTCTCACCGCCGCCGCGCCAGCGCCCCGGCGCCGCTCCGGCACCGTCGGCTCCCCAGATCCCGATTCCCGGGCAACTCCGCAGGGATCTTCCCGACCAGCGGGTGTGGCCTCCCTTGCCCCCGTCCGAGGACGAGGACAAGGACAGGTCCACCCAGCCCTTCCCCGCCGTCACCGGTGGCAAGGCTCCCACCCCCGCCCCTGGTTCTGCCCCGGGGCCGACACCGCCGTCTCCTCCCGCTCCGGAACCGTCTCCGGAACCCGTCGCCTCCCGTGGACGCGCCCCCATGCCGCAGGGCAAGCGGATCGCGCTCCAGGGCACCGGCGCGCTGCTGTCCGTCGCGATCGCCCTCGCCGCTCCTGGCTGGTTCGCCTACGGCGTCTACAAGTACGGACGGCCGAGCGACCACGTCCATGTGATCCAGCCCGGGCAGACGGCAACCTGGCAGCACGTCTCCTGGCGCGTCGACGTCCAGCGCATCCCGGACCCGACAGGGAAGACGAACACCTCAGACCGCCAGTGGCTGAAGATCGTCGCGACGAGGACGGCGTTGGACGGCGAGGGCGCCATCCGGCACGGCGCCCCCGATGTGGAGATCAAGGATCAGTCAGGTCGTACCTGGAAGACCCAACTGCTGAACGACGCGACCCCTCCGGACACCGAGGACAACAAGATCGGAACGCCGTACGAACTGGAACTCTTCGGGGTGGTTCCCCCCGCCGTCGCGGACAAGGTGATGATCGAACTGCGCCCGAGCACCTACCGCAGTGTGCCGGGGCAGTCGGTCGAGGACATGATGAAGGAACCGGCGGAGTCAAGAGATCACGTGCTCAGGTTCGTCCGCTGAGCGGCGTCACCGGCCGAGCCTGCTCCGGGTCGCCGCCAGGTCGAAGGTGGCGGCGATCAGGCACATCGTGAGCGTGGCCGTCAGCAGTTCGGCGATGAAATCCACGGGAACATCGGTGACGAACCAGAAGTAGGGCTCATCGCTGGCCAGGAGATAGCGGCCCGCCCTGCCGAGGTAGTCCGAACCGACGCGGAGTCCGACGTAACACAGGGCGAACAATCCGAAGAGGGGAGCGCCTCCCCGGATCGTGAGCCGGAGCGAGTTGATCAGCGGGATCCACCGCTCGGTCCAGCCGGCGGTCAGCCGTGCGGCCGCCCGGCGGGTCAGCGTGTGCGTCTGCTGCATCCGCGCCGCGACCGTTTCCAGCCGCGTTCCCCTGATCGTGGTCTCGGTGTCCTCCACGTACGCCCCGTACACCAGGACGCCGACCGTGAGCCAGGCCAGCGGCAGGATCAGCGCCTCGACGACGTACGGCCAGACGTTGCCCAGGAACTCCGAGAACGCCGCGAATCCCGGGACGTTCGCCTCCGCGTTGGTCACCCACTCCCTCAGCGCGGCGACGGCCGTACGCTTTCCCATCCACTCGGAACGTGCGCCGACGGCGGCGGCCACCGCGTTGAGTCCATAGAACACGAACGCCAGCTCACCGAAGGTCGCCAGAACGCCGGAGAAGCGTCCTTCGTTCGCCTCGTGCCGGCGACCGAAATACATCTTCACCAGGAACGCCACACCCATGATGACGAGCGAGACCGTGGCATCCAGGCCGGTCAGTCCGTGTGCGACCGTGCTCTCCTCGTGCGCGAACCGGTCCACCCAGAGCCGGTCCGGCTGCCGGAATATGTCGATGTTCTCGAAGTCCCTGACATCCTGGTCGACGAAGCCCCAGGTCATGTAGATGCCGGCGAACAGGAGCGCGGTCCGGTTGAGCGCTCCGAAGATGCCCTCGCGTCCCTCGCCCGCCGCCCGGCGGGCCCGAGTCTCCATCAGCGCCCCACGGATCACGTGCAGCATGCCCACGGTCGTGGCGAGCGACGTCATCACGACGAGCGTGAACAGGAACACGGTCAGGATGAGGCGCGCCTGGTACCACGAACCATGCGAGACCGTCGCGGCCAGCAGGAGCAACCCCCAGCGCACGACACGACCGAGGGCGAACCACATGATCAGCGGGAGCGCGCACGACCCGGCGATCCGCAGCATGTGCAACGGCAGCGAGTACGGCGACAACATCCACGACCGCGTACGTGATTCGGCGGCCTGGCGGGGGGCGACAAGCGCGGACGTTCCGGACATCTGGTGCATGGTATCGGGTCTCGTCCCGTCACATCCGCAACATCGACCCGAGAAGTCCGGCTGTCCCCACATGTCACGGCACAGAAACAGAAAGGGCCGGTGCGTCGGGAGACGCACCGGCCCTTTCGGGAGAACTAGATCAGACCGCGACGGCGAGCTGGGCGACCTCGCCCAGCTTGGCCTCGACGGCGACGTCCTTCGTGACGCCGCCGCCCGCGATGATGCGGACCGTCCACGAGCCGGGAGCGGCGAAGAAGCGGAAGACGCCCTCGTCGGAGACGACGACCTCGCCGGTGAACTCACCGGAGTGGTCGAGCAGACGGGCGTAGGCCGTACCGGCGCCGGAGACGACGCCCTGGATGACGGCCTGCGTCGACAGGTCGATGCCCGCCGGCAGTGCCACGGTCTGCTCCGGTGCAGCGCAACCCTGAGTAGTCATCAGCGAGCCTCCCCAAGCTCCACAGGCACGCCCACGAGCGAGCCGTACTCGGTCCACGAACCGTCGTAGTTCTTCACGTTGGCCTGGTCGAGAAGCTCGTGCAGCACGAACCACGTGTGCGCCGAGCGCTCCCCGATGCGGCAGTAGGCGATGGTGTCCTTGCCGAAGTCGACACCGGCCTCGGAGTAGAGCTTCTTCAGCTCGTCGTCCGACTTGAAGGTGCCGTCGTCGTTCGCGGCCTTCGACCACGGAATGCTGCGGGCGGTGGGCACGTGGCCCGCACGCTGCGCCTGCTCCTGCGGAAGGTGCGCCGGAGCGAGCAGCTTGCCGGTGAACTCGTCAGGAGAGCGCACGTCGACCAGGTTCTGCTTGCCGATCGCCGCCACGACCTCGTCGCGGAAGGCGCGGAGCGAGAGGTCCTGCTCCTGGGCGGTGTAGGTCGTGGCGGCCCGCTCGGGCTTCTCCTCGACCAGCTCGCGGGAGTCGAGCTCCCACTTCTTGCGGCCACCGTCGAGCAGCTTGACGTTCGCGTGGCCGTACACCTTGAAGTACCAGTACGCGTAGGAGGCGAACCAGTTGTTGTTGCCACCGTAGAGCACGACAGTGTCGTCGTTGGCGATGCCACGGGCCGACAGGAGGGCCTCGAACCCGGCCCGGTCCACGAAGTCACGGCGAACGGGGTCCTGGAGGTCGTCCCTCCAGTCGATCTTCACGGCGCCACGGATGTGACCCTTGTCGTAGGCGCTGGTGTCCTCGTCGACCTCGACGAGCACGACACCGGGCGTGTCGAGGTTGGCCTCGACCCAGTCGGCGTCCACCAGGACGGCGGAGCGGCTCATGTAGTTCTCCCAGGTTGTAGACGGCGGAGGATCAAGTACATTTCGCAGCCCAGGCAGAAGCCGAAGGCGGCGTTGAGAAAGGCGGCCAGCAGTGCCGCTGCTGTCGCACCCAGAGCCAGAGGGGTGATCCCGGTGGCGAACCCGATCAGGCCGACGACCGCGAAGGCGATGCCCACGCCCTGCGCGAACCGGGGCGGCGCCGCGTCTTCCAGCTCTCCCGGCGGACCCAGCCTCGGACGGACGAACTTCCGGAAGAAGAAGCCGTACGGCGAGACGTCGAGGGCGCCGAGCACGAACACGATCGCCTGTACGGCGAGCAGCCATGCACTGCCCGTCACGAGGACGAGCGCGAGAACCACAGTCGTGACAGCCGCGCCGAAGCGCGGACCTCGGGGATCAACCTGCATCGCGGGATGCTCCTGAAGGATTCGGATTGCGGCGTTCAGCCGCGCGGAATCACCCTCAGGCCATGCGACAGAGCGCGGTCGCGACGCGGCAGAAATCAACCGCCCGTCGCTTCGTGAGCAGCTCTGTCGTGGGAGTCATGGACTCGACAGTACCCGGCGTCTCGCCATCTGTCACACCGCGTCCGACTGGTGAGACGATTTGTCCACGCCCTGATCGATTGTGACCGCCGCGCCGAGGGCCGCGATCACGTCGGCCTTCCTGGGCTGCCCGGATGCCCTTTTCACGACATTTCCCGAATCATCGAGGATCAGCACCGTCGGCGTGCGCATGATGTCGAAGCGCCGGACCAGGTCGAGACGGCTCTCGGCGTCGATCTCGACATGCCGGACGCCGGGCACCATGCCGGCGACCTCGTCCAGGATCCTGCGGGTGGCCCGGCACGGCTGGCAGAAGGCGGTGGAGAACTGCACCAGCGTGGCGTGCTCCCCCAGCTCGACGCCGATGTCCTCACCGGTCACGGCATTCGTCCCCTCGCTCATCCCAGGTTCCGCTCCCTGGCCCGGCAGGGCGCGCGGCCGTACGGCGCGCAGCCGTCCGTCGCGGCGCTTCATGACGAGTCCGATGACCACGCCGGTGGCGAGCGTCACACACAGAACGACTATCCCTACCATCGCGATGGACAACCCGCGGGCGCCACGGATTCATTCCCTCCGGTTCATTCCCCCGGGTCACATGCGGACCGTGACGAGCGTCCGGCCCTCCGCGGTGGTCAGCGTGAAGTGGTGGATCTTGTCCTCCGCGAGCTCGGTCGACCCGTCGAACGTGACCGTGGTCGGGGCGTACCCCTGAGCGGTGGCCTTCCAGCTCGCCACTCCGGAGACCGTGCCGTCCTTGCCGACGGCGGTGAGATGGCACACCACACCTGAGCGCAGGCCCGTGACGGTCGCCACGACCCGGGTGCCCCCCTCGCCCGGCGTCAGCTCGACCCGCAGCTCCACATTGCCGCGCTTCGCGCTTTTCACCGTGGGAGCCACCAGCGTCCGCACCGGCTCATCGGAGGCGCCCGAAGGCTGCGTCTTGCGCGCCACGTCGCCCATGCCGCCGGCGCCGATGTCCGCGGCGGCGGAGTCCGCGGCGGCGCTGGCGGCTTCCTCCGGCCGCGCCATCGTGGACACGGTGGAGGAGCCCCCCGCCGAGCTGTCCGCGGCGCGCTGCGCGACGGTGGTGGCCCAGGTCGTCCCGCCAAGGGCGGCGACCACGACGGACGCGGCGAGCGCGAGCATGACCCGCGAGCGGCGCCTGCGCCGTACGGTGGCGGCGAGCAGGCGGTCGAGCATCTCGCGCGGCGGGTCCGCCGCGTGCCGGATGTCCTCCTCGGACACGCGGGCGAGCAGCGGCGGAAGACCGGACAGCTCCGCCAGCTCGGCCAGGCAGTCCGGGCAGTCGTCCAGATGCGCCTCGACCTCGGCGGTCTCCTCGGTGTCGAGCGCGCCCAGGACGTACACGCCGAGTGAGATCCGGACGTCTTCGCAGGTCATGGCGCCAGCCCCCGTTCCTCCAGAGCCAGCTTGAGTGCCCGGAGCGCGTAGAAGGTGCGCGATTTGACCGTTCCCTGCGGGATGCCGAGGATCTCTGACGCCTCCTTCACCGATCTCCCCCGGTAGTACGTCTCCAGGAGCACCTCGCGGTGCTCCGCCCTGAGCGAGGCCAGCGCCTCCGCGACGGCCCACGACTCGACGGCCTTCTCCAGCTCGTCGTCGGCGGGCAGCACGGCCAGCGCCTCGTCGCCGGTCTCCTTCGGCCGTGACCTGCGCGCCCGGTGCTGGTCGACGACGAGGTTACGTGCCACCGTGAACAGCCAGGCACGCACCGGCCGCCCGGACAGGGCCGACGGGTTCTTCCAGGCCCGCAGCAGCGTTTCCTGGACGACGTCCTCCGCCCGGCCGGGATCGCCCGTCAGCCGCAGCACGTATCCGTACAAGGGCCCCGCGTGATCGTCGAAGAGCACGCGGACGAGTTCCTCGTCCGCGGTTCCGGCTGCGCTCACGTCCTCATGACGTAGGGACGGATCGTCGGGTTCAGCGGAGCGGGACATCGGTTGCCGAGCCTTCGACCGCAAGCCCCTCGGGCACCGACCTCACCCTGTTGATCTTGAGGTTGAGTGGCAGGTTCTTCACGGGAACGGTGAACCCGATGAACTTCTCCACATTCGGCACGGAGATGCCGCCGGCGATCTTCACATCGGACGGGATGAGCCGGATGCCGCCCTGGACGGTCTCGATCTTCATGTCGGCGGTGACCGGAATGTTCTGGCCGAGCACGGTGACCTTGCCGGACACCCGCAGCGTGTCGCCGCCTCCCCCCTCGATCTTGATGCCGCGGGGCGCCCGCGCGTCGAGGGTCTTGCGGGAGATCACAACGGTGCCGGTCACCCGCTCGGCGCGGAGATCGGCCTTGGAGGCGTCCTGGATCAGGTCGGCCAGTGGGGCGGACACGCCGTAGAGCGTAGCGTCGATCTTCGAGATCGTGACGCCTTCACGGGTCAACTCGCCCATGGCGATGCTGATCTCCTCGTAGTGCCCGGAGATTGCCTGGGTCAGGAAGGGAATGCCCTCGACATGGACGGTCGGGGTCGAGCTGAGGTCGTACTTCGCCTCGATCTGCCTAGCGATCTCTCGCTGCACTCCCGCGACCGCGACCCGGTCGAGGACGGCCAGCACGACGACGAGCAGGATCAGGAACACGACGAGCTTGCGCATCCGTCTTCCTCCGGGGGCACGCGGTCTGACGGGGGCACGCGGGTCGGCTCACCCTTGGTCGTGCCTGACAAATCATGCCCTGTCGCGCGCGGCCCAGATAGCGCCTCGCCGGGTTGTCGTCGTCGGCCGGAGGCTCCACTCCGACCTCCTCCTCCGCCATGCGACGCGTCCATCCGAATCCGCGCTCGCGACGGGCAGCATGTGTCCGGCACTTTCTAGCGCCTCATCCCCCGGCAAAGGGAGGTAAAACTTCGACGACCGCCCCCTCGGGCAGATCGATCGAATGGGGATCCCGCGTCCCCGCCGGCGCGCCGTTCACGAGGAAGGAACAGCGCCGCAGGACCTGCGCCAGATCAGGATTCGACGAGATGCGCGTCAGCAGTGCCCCGAGAGTGGGCGCGTCGAACGGCTCCTCGGCGACCCCCGCCGCGGCCTTCGCGGCCGCCCAGTAACGGACCGTGCCCGTGGCCATGGTCCTCCTTCCCGACCCCGCCGTCCGGAGCCGTTTCCGACCCCCCGGCGGACACCTGTGCGTAGCCGCGCGGTTACGCTGATTGTCCGCGTGAAGAACTGTTTACACGCCCGACTCACATTGGACGCAATATTCCTGTGGGCTACCCTACGGAAGACGGGACCTGGGCGACGTTGCCCCCGGGTCCTTACGTGTTTGTACGGCTGAAGCCGTGATGACGCGGAGGAGGCGAGCCTGTGAACGTGCACAGCGCGGTGCTCTCCCGGCGCGCCCGACCGTTTCACTTGTGACGAGGAGGGCATGTGAGCGAGCGATCTCGACAATCCCGCGAAACCGCGGGCGTGGCGAGGAGGCCGATGTGAGCAACCTGCTCCTGCTGACGAACGTGCTGGAGCCCTCCGCTGAGGTGCTTCCGGCGCTCGGTCTGCTCCTGCACTCGATACGCGTGGCGCCCGCCGAGGCGTCCGCTCTGATCGACGCCCCGCCCGCCGACGCCGTACTGGTCGACGCGCGGCGCGAGCTCGCCCACGCCAAGAGCCTGTGCCGACTGCTGCGCACCACCGGGATGGACTGCCCGCTGCTGGTCATCGTGACCGAGGGCGGCCTGGCCGCGATGACCGCCGAGTGGGGCGTGGACGACGTGCTGCTGGACAGCGCCGGCCCGGCCGAGGTCGAGGCCCGGCTGCGCATGGCGACCGGCAGGTTGTCGCTGGCCGCCGCCGAGGACGTCCCGGACGAGATCCGCAGCGGCGATCTGGCGATCGACGAGGCGACCTACACGGCCCGGCTTCGCGGGCGCGCGCTCGACCTGACCTTCAAGGAGTTCGAGCTGCTCAAGTACCTCGCGCAGCACCCGGGGCGGGTCTTCACCCGCGCCCAGCTGCTGCAGGAGGTGTGGGGATACGACTACTTCGGCGGCACCCGCACCGTGGACGTGCACGTCCGGCGGCTGCGCGCGAAGCTCGGCGCCGAGTACGAGTCGCTCATCGGAACGGTCCGGAACGTCGGCTACCGCTTCGTCCCCGACCGTGGGGGCGAGCACGCCGAGACCGGCGAGCAGGAGCCCGCCCACCACTGATCCCGATCCGGTTCGCCGTCTCCGGCGGGAGCCGTACGGGATGGGGGGTGAGGCCCGCCCCGGGCGGGACGGGCCTCATGAGGGTCGCCGTGATCAGCCGACCTTGGTGATCCGGGTCAGCGCGGGCGGCGCGATCGGGGAGTTGGCCGTGAGATAGGCGGTGAAGGCGTCCACGTCGAAGCCGCCGTTCCACGTCCACAGGTCGGTGCCCTTGGTGAACTCGGTGAAGGCGTCGCCACCCGAGACCAGGAAGTTGTTGGCCGCGACCCGGACCGACTGGGTGTCGGTCACCGCCGCCCCATCGATCTTGAGGTCCGAGATCCGGGATCCCCAGGCCGCGCTCGCGTTGTAGCTGTACGTGAGGTTGGACGAGGGCTGCAGGATCTTGGTGAACGCCTGGGCGTTCGGGCCTCCCGTGAACTGCTGCTCCAGCACGGTCTTGAGCTCGGCTCCGGTCAGCGTGACAGCCTGCAGCAGGTTGTTGAACGGCTGCACCGCGAACGCCTCGCCGTACGTGACGACTCCGTCGCCCTCACCGGCCGGGGAACCGGCGTAGGTGAGGAGCGTCCTGACGCCTCCGGGGTTCATCAGGGCGATGTCGGCGTTGCCGCCGTCCTTCTTGGCCGCCGCGAGCTGCGCGTCCGCGATGACGTCGCCGAGCGCCGTCTCGCCGCTGCCGCCCGACGGGGCGACGTTGGTGATGTCCGCGGTGATCTTGCCGACGGGCGCGTTCGCCTTGGACGCGACGGCCGTCTTCCAGTACGAGACGAGCGAATCGATCGTGGGGTCGGCGGCGTACTTGGTGATGTCGAGACCCGCGTTGGCCGGGCCGTCCACGGCGACGACCTTGTTGTCGGCGGTCACCGAGGAGCGGATGACGTCCCGGGTCTTCTTGTCCACCTGGAAGTCGATCTGGGTGAGCACCCGGCCGAAGGACGACCCCTGGGTGAAGTACCGGGTGTTGCCGGCCGGGTCGGTCGTCGTGCAGACGTACGCCTGGTGTGAGTGCCCCATGACGACGAGGTCCACGTCGGCGCTGAGGTTGGTGGCGATCGTCCTGCCCACGCCCGTGGTCAGCGGGCAGGCGTCGGGGCTCTGGTTGGCGGTGATCGAGTCACCCTCGTGGACCAGTGCGACCATCGCGTTGACGCCGCGCCTCTTCAGCCAGGCCGCAGCCCGGTTGCCCGCCTCGACCTCGTCCTGGAAGGTGAGGCCCGCGATGCTGGCGGGCGTCACGATGGACGGAGTGGTCTTGGTCACCAGTCCGATGTAACCGATCTTTACGCCGTTCACCACGCGGATCGCGATGGGCGGCAGCGCGTGCCTGCCGTCGTCGTCGACCACGTTGGCCCCGATGTAGTCGTACTTGGCGCCCTTCCACTTGCCCGCGGGCGAGCAGCCGTCCGTGGGGTGGCAGCCGCCCTTCTGCAGGCGGCGCAGCTCCGTGAGACCCTCGTCGAACTCGTGGTTGCCGACGGAGGAGACGTCGAGCCCGAGCGCTCCGAGCACCTGTACGGTGGGCTCGTCGTGGAAGGCCGCGGAGATCAGCGGCGAGGCGCCGATCAGGTCACCGGCCGCGACGACGTCGGTCCGGCCCTTGATGGTGTTCTGCTTGATCGCGGTAGCCAGATAGGCCGCGCCGCCCGCGGACTGGACGGTCACGCCCGTCTCGTTGACGATGCGGCCGCTGGACCCGGTCGGGGTCTCCAGGTTGCCGTGGAAGTCGTTCACGGTGAGCAGCCGGATCGGGATCGGCTGAGGCTTGGCGGAGGCGGTCGGCGCGGCGGCCGCGGGGAGCGCGGCCAGGGTCAGTCCCGTCGCCGCGGCGACGCCCGCCACCGCGAGGCGGAGAAGGGAGCGAGAGGTCATGGAACATGACAGTAGGACCGCGACCTTTACATGAGATGGCGAAGAGACAACGATTCGCCGCTCATGATGATGGCGGCTTTTGCCACTAGACGGAACCGAGGTATGCGACGTGGACGTGCGTGTGGAGACCAGGAGACGACTCGATGACGAACAGGTCACCGACGTCATGGAACTGGTCCGGGAGGCCGCGGAGGCCGACGGGGTGCGTCCGCTCAACGAGCACGCGATGCTGCGGCTGCGCCACGGCGGCGATCCGGGGGCGAGAGCCGTACTGATATATGAGGGCGGGACGGTCGCCGGGTTCGCGCACCTGGACCCCGCCGACCCGGTGGAGGGGACCTCCGGCGAGCTGGTGGTCCGCCCGGCGCTGCGGGGCCGAGGGCTCGGGCGGCGGCTGCTTGAGGCGGTCCTGGCGGAGACCGGCGGGCGGGTCCGCCTCTGGGCGCACGGAGACCATCCCGCCGCGGGCGCGCTGGCCGCATCCGCGGGCCTGTCGCGCGCCAGGTCGCTCTGGCAGATGCGGCGTCCGCTGGACGCGCCGTTCCCCTCCGTGAACGTGCCCGAGGGCGTACGGCTGCGCACGTTCGTCCCCGGCAAGGACGAGGACGCGTGGGTCGCGCTCAACGCCCTGGCGTTCTCGACGCACCCCGAGCAGGGCGCGTGGACGCGGGAGGATCTGGAGCTCCGGGAGCGGGAGCCGTGGTTCGACCCCGACGGCTTCTTCCTCGCCGTACGGGACGACTCCCTGGCGGGCTTCCACTGGACCAAGGTCCACGAGGGTGACGGGCAGGATCGTGAGCCCGTCGGCGAGGTCTACGTGGTCGGCGTGGACCCCGCCGAGCAGGGCTCGGGGCTCGGCCGCGCGCTGACGCTCGCCGGCCTCCAGCACCTGCGCTCGCGCGGCCTCGCCCAGGTGATGCTGTACGTGGACGAGGAGAACAGAGCCGCGGTCAGGCTGTACGAGTCACTCGGGTTCACCCGTTGGAACACGGACGTGATGTACCGCGGCTGAGGCTCCTACTCCAGGATCCAGTGCAGGCCGAGGTAGGCCAGAGCGGCCACCACGGCGGCGGCGGGGATCGTGAGCACCCAGGCGGTCACGATGTTGCCCGCGATCCCCCACCGCACGGCCGACAGGCGCTTGGTGGCGCCCACGCCCATGATCGCGCTGGTGACGGTGTGCGTGGTCGAGATCGGCGCTCCGAAACCGATCGCGGCGGTGTAGAGGACGGACGCGGCCGCCGCCTCGGCCGCGAAGCCGCGCGGCGGGTCCAGGTGGATGATCCGCCGGCCCAGAGTCCGCATGATGCGCCAGCCGCCGGCGTACGTGCCGAGGGAGATGGCCGCGGCCGAGGCGGTGATGACCCACTCGGGGATTCCCGCGTCCGGCGAGACGTAGCCGCCCACGACGAGCGCGAGGAAGATGACGCCCATGGTCTTCTGCGCGTCCTGAAGGCCGTGACCGAGCGCCATGGCCGCCGCCGACACGGTCTGGGCGTACCGGAAGCCCCGGCTGGTCGAGCGCGGACTCGCCTTGCGGAAGATCCAGAGGATGATGATCATGATGATGCCGCCCAGGATGAATCCGACGACGGGCGACAGAACCATGGGGATGACGACCTTCTCCACCACACCGCTCCAGTGCACGGTGGCGCTCGCGGCGATGGCGGAGCCGACCAGACCGCCGATGAGGGCGTGACTGCTCGACGAGGGCAGGCCGAAGTACCAGGTGATGAGGTTCCAGACGATCGCTCCGATGAGCGCCCCGCCCACGACTATCAGGCCGTGCGAGCCGTTCGGAGCGTCGATGATCCCTTTGCCCACCGTCTGGGCGACCGAGGTACCGAGGTGCGCGCCGATGAAGTTCATCACGGCGGCGAGGAGCAACGCGATCCGCGGGGTCAGCGCCCGCGTGGACACGGAGGTCGCGATCGCGTTGGCGGCGTCATGGAAGCCGTTGGTGTAGTCGAACACCAGGGCGACGACGATGACGCCGATGACGAGTGCGAGCTCCACTTAGCTTTCCTTGACCGCGATCGACTCGATCGTGTTCGCCACGTGTTCGAACGCGTCCGCGGCGAGTTCGAGCTGCTCGATGACCTCACGCATCTTCATGACCATGAGGGCGTCGTACTCGCCGCTGAAGAGCTTGGCCAGGAGCCGGCGGTAGATCTGGTCGGCCTGGTTCTCCAGCCGGTTGATCTCGATCCAGTACTCGTTGAGGTTCTGCATCGAACGCAGGCGCGGCATGGCGTCGGCGGTCAGTTCGGCGGCCCTCTCCAGCACCTCGACCTGACGGACGACCTCTTTGGGCAGGTGGTCGATCTGGTAGAGGACGATGAGGTCGGCGGCCGCCTCCATGAAGTCCATGACGTCGTCGAGGTTCGAGGCGAGGCGATAGATGTCCTCACGGTCGAACGGCGTGATGAAGCTCTCGTTGAGACGCTTCATGATCGCGTGAGTGCGCTCGTCACCCGCGTGTTCGCAGGCCCGCATCTTGTCGGCCAGGGCCTCCCGGTCCGATCCGTCACTGATGATCTCTACCAGTAGCCGGGATGCGGTGACGAGGTTGTTCGCGGAGTCGGCGAACAAGTCGTAATAGCTGTCCTCACGGGGCGTGAGACGCAGGCGCACGTCATTCTCCAGAGGTGAGGTGCGGGGATGGTCCGCAGAGAAGAGTACGGGTAACCAGTTGAGATGCGAACTTAAGGGTATGCATGCCCGCTTGTAACCATCTCTTCCTGTTATGGCTGCCCTGAGGTCAGGTGCTAACACCTGGGCGGTTGCGAGGTGCAGCGAGCCTGGTGAGGCCCGTGTTCATATCTTCGTGCGGTGAAAGTTCAGGAACGACCGGCTCGGTGTCGGCCCGCGCTGCCCCTGGTAGCGGGAGCCGTACCTCCGGGAACCGTACGGGAACTCGGCGGGTGAGCTGAGCCGGAACATGCACAGCTGGCCGATCTTCATGCCTGGCCAGAGCTTTATCGGCAATGTGGCGACATTGGACAACTCCAGAGTGACATGCCCGTCGAACCCCGGATCGATGAAGCCCGCGGTCGAATGGGTGAGCAGGCCCAGCCTGCCCAGGCTCGACTTGCCCTCCAGTCTGGACGCGATGTCGTCCGGGAGGCTGATCACCTCGTACGTGCTGGCCAGGACGAACTCGCCGGGGTGCAGGATGAACGGGTCGTCGCCTTCCGGCTCGACCAGTCGGGTGAGGTCGGGCTGCTCCATGGCCGGGTCGATGTGCGGGTACCGGTGGTTTTCGAACACACGGAAGAACCGGTCCAGCCGTACGTCCACACTGGACGGCTGGATCATCTCCGGTTCGTACGGGTCGATCTTGACCCGTCCGGTCTCGATTTCGGCACGGATGTCACGGTCGGAAAGCAACACGCGTGCAAGGGTAACCGCCCCCACTCCGACGTCGTGGTGGACATCGACCGGAAGAGGCACACCATCCGGGCTCACACCCCTGATGTGGGGTCTCACCTCCCCCTAATCCGCCCTGCGACAGGGGCACGACGCACTTCGGGGGGTGAACCTCGGCTCGACCTCTCGGGCCAGGCGCCCGGCCCGATGGCGGCACCCCGGGACGGCACACGACCACCACCGGTGAGCCACGAGATCTTTCGCAACTTCTCGGCCTCGACGACGAGACCACGCCGACTTTCCGCTAGAGTGATGGACGCGGTCGGCTCTTCGGAACGGCCGATGCGGGTGTAGTTCAATGGCAGAACATCAGCTTCCCAAGCTGACAGCGCGGGTTCGATTCCCGTCACCCGCTCCACGTACGAAGGCCCAGGTCAGGACACGAATCCAGACCCGGGCCTTGATTGTTTCTGAGGTTGTTCGATCTTCGCGGGCCATTAGCGGGCCATTAGCTCTGTCGATCATCCTGCGGGCATTTCGTCGGCCACGTCCCGCGTCTGGAGCTGCTTGTTGATCGCATCAGTGATGACCTTGTCCGCGCCGCGTACGGCGTGCTGATAGATCATGGCTGCCCGGACGTTGTCGTGTCCCATCCGTGCCATGAGGTCCTTGAGCCCCGCGCCCGACTCGGCCGCCAGCATGTTGCCCGTGTGTCGCAGGTCGTGAAAGTGCAGACCCGGCATCCCCATGTCCTTCACGACATCGACCCAGCGCGTACGGGTGTTGAAGCCGCTACGCCGCAGCGGCCCGCCCTTGGCGCCGGGAAAGACGAGCGCGCCCGGCTCGTCCTGGACGTAGGTCGCCAGGTGCTCACGCAGGGCCGGAATGATCCCCTCGGGGATGCCGACCGCCCGCCGGCCCGCCTTGGACTTGGGAGGCCCGAGAACCAATTCCCCCGTGGAGCGCTCGACGAAGGCCGCTCGGATGCGCACGGTCCCGGCCTCCAGGTCGAGGTCACCTCGACGAAGCGCGCTCACCTCGCCCCATCGCAGGCTCGCGAAGGTGGCGAGCAGCACCAGGGCGCGGAAGCGTCGGTCATGGGTGCAGTCGGCCCGCCCATCCGCGCCCATCTTCCACAGCGCCCGTTCCGCCTCGCCTCGTGTGGCGAAGATCTCAGGATGAGTGCGCATCTCGCCGTGCCGCTGGAACCTCAGCCGGTACGCCCCGTTCTTGAGCTTGCGGACGTTGCCGACAGGACGACGGCCGACCCGGTCCGCCAGGTCGAAGACCTGAGCCACGGTCAGCACGGGCCGTTCTGCGGGGTGCTCGTCGCCGGCCCCGCGGATTCGGCATGGGTTGCGCGGGATGATGTGGTCCTCTTCGGCCGCCGTCGTCAGCACGGCCCGCAGGAGCCGGTACGCCTTGGCCGCCACCGAGACCGAGACGCCGTTGCCGAGCAGGTCGGCCCGCCACTGCCGAATCATGGCCATCGACAGCTTGCCGAGCTGGGCCGCACCCAGATACGGCGTGATGTGCTTGTTGAGCAGCCACCTATAGAGATCGACAGTGCGGGGGCGCAGGGCCGGACGCTGGGAGATCCAGTTCTCGGCGTAGTCGCGGAGCTTGACCTTGCCGCGACCTGGGTCGGTCCACTCCCCCTTGATGATCTGCGCCTCGATGAGCGAGAGCGCTCGTTCCGCGTCGCTCTTGCGCTCGTACGTCTCGGCCCCGGTGCGGATCCGACCGTCCGGGCCGGGATAGCGGATCTGGTAGCGCCCGGACTCTCGCTTGCGGATGTTGCCGAAACGGCGGTGACCGTCTCTGTTGGCCATCAGGCCGCCCTCCCGGTGACGTCATGGGCCGTCAGGGGCGCGACCGTGCCCGCGACGACGAAGGCGGCCAGCGCTGACTCGGAGATGCGGACGTGGCGACCGACCTTCACGAACTCGATGCGCCGTTCGGCCACCAGGCGGCGGACGAAGCGGACCGAGGTGTTCAGGCGGGCCGCCGCTTGCGGGACAGTAAGCAGTTGATCCAAGGTGTTCCTCCCTTCACGCAGCGGACTGAATTGCCGAAAGATCTCGGCCCTCGGCTTGGGCCTGGAGCTGGTTCATGTGGTTGCGCCAGCGCTGGCGTTCGTGGACCGAGCGCAGCAGCCGGACACCGATCGGAGCCAGGTCGGGATCTCCCGGCTTCACGGGCTTCCAGATGTAGCGGTGGGGGTCGACCGGCTCGTCTTCGACGCCGAGCGCTTCCAGGACCCAGGTACGCCGGTCCTGCTTGTGCTCGGTCAGGGTCTTGTTCGACCACTTCCGGGAAACGAGCACGCGACGGCCCGCGTAGCCGAGGTGATCGGGCCTGTGCGCCTTGCCCCTGCACCGGCCGGGAGCCATGCCGGGTTTGGCGCCCTTGGGCTGCACCCCGTACCGCAGCCAGTTCGGGCACGTCGGCGCACACGGCTCGAACCGCAGCGCGTCGAGCAGCCGTTCGGCGTGTGCCTTGCGGCGTGGGTCGTCGGTGCCGAGGGCGTCGCCGAGGCTCTTGGTGAGGTACTTGGACAGGTACTGGATGAGCTGGTCGGCGTCCGGGGTTCCGGCGAGGACGCTCTGTATGTCGAGCTGGTCGCCGAAGCGCAGGACATGCAGGGGTTCGGCCTCGTCGTCCTGGTCGAGAGCGTCGAGGGCCTGTTCCCAGGTCGGCAGGACCTCGCCCGTAGTCGGGTCAAGGGCGGCGCTACGCGCCGCCTCGCGGCCCTGCGCCCGCTCGGCGGCCGGGCATGCGGCCTGGGGGCCGGTCCCGGCCGCCGGCAGCTCGGGCCGCACTTCCGCCGCCGTACACCCATGAGCCGGACGATCTGGTCATGCTCAAGCCGCGGAAGTCAGCGCCTTCGCTGCCACCAAGCCCATTCAGGCGAGGCATGCGGATCCAGCGACGTCCGGGCGAGAAACCGTTTATCCAGCGGGAGAACCAAGGAGTACAGGTAGGGCCTGGCCCATGGCGGCAAGGCCGTGAGCGCCTGTTCCAGCCGCCAGCGTGGGGCCACTCCGCAGCATTCAGGGCACATACATGTCGGTGCGATCCGGTCGACGGTTCCGGGAATCACCGCCTGTGTCCACGCGAGCAACGCCTCCGCTATCTCGCCTGGCCGCATTCTGGTGTGCTCAAGCCTGATCACCGCAGCCATGGGACGATGGCCGAGACCAGGGACCTGATGGATAGAGGCTCTATGAGTTCCGCACACCGACCCACGTGCAGGAACCTGAGAGGGGCGCCTACGAGGCATAGCCCTTTCTGATCGACGTCATAGCCATGATGATCGCACCCCATGCCCCGTCCTTCCACATGGCCAAGCGATACAAGCAACGCCTCCGGCGGAGGGCTCCGGCTCCGGGGTGATCGCCCAGGCCCGCGCATCGGCTCTGACCGTAAGTGGCTGAGGTAGGGGCCTGATCACCCCGCCCGCCATCGACCCGGGACAAGCCGAGCAGACCAAGGCCGTCGGGTCCACGGCATACGGGGTGATCAGGCAGGCCGAGGCATGCGCAACCGCGCAAGCTATGGCTCCTCGTCCTCATCGGTGAGGACTCCAGCACCACGATGAGTTGCCAAAAAGGCGGCAACCTCTACGAGATCAGCTTGCTGAGTTCCCGGGCCGTCATCATCTCGCCCTTGGTACGCAGCCAGAATCTCGCCGATCAGTTCATCATCAAGCCGGGGGACGACGTATCGCGGGGTGGTACCTCGCAGGAAGAGCAGGGAGAAGACACGGCGAGCCGGGCCGGGAACGTCGCCGTGCGTGTCCAGTACCCTCCCGAGGCGGAGTCGAGGAGCGACCGCCACAAGATCGTAGAGCAGCGGTGTCTCTTTGGAGTTCCACCACCTCCTTATCTCGTCGTCCGGAACCTCACGATCGATGACCACCAACGAGACGTCACAGGTCCAATCCGTCACAAGGTCATCTTGACCGCTCTTCACGCCCTCGGCACGCAGCTTCGACGGGTGGGCCATTAACGGGCCATTAAGCAGAGTGACGAGGGGTCAACCACGGTCACTCATGACGCGCCCGAAGCCCAGGTAGGCCGCCCTATGAGGCATGATCCATGCAATTCCCAAGCTGACAGCGCGGGTTCGATTCCCGTCACCCGCTCCACATAGGTTTCTTCGCTTCCCTCATGCTCCAACTCCCCAACCTTGTCAGCTGAGCTCTGTAGGCTCTGTGACGGGAGAGGGGACGTCAGCATGACTGCGCAGCCACAGGACTTCACACCAACCAGCCCGTCTATGCCGGAGAAGAACCTGCGGGCCATCCGCGCCACCCTGGTCGTGCCCCAGGACCGCGAAGCGTTCGATGCGGGGCTCAAGGCAGTCCTCGATGAGGTTCGAGTAAGTCTGGATCTCAGCGCGCTGAACAACTTCGTTCACCGCTGGTGGATCTCCGCGTGCGACACGGTGAAAGACCCCGAAGGACGCCGCCAGATGCATGTCAAGGCCGAGCAGATCCTTGTCGGCGAGCCGGCCCCCCGGGGAAAACCATGGCGCGAGGTCCTCACCGCTCGCGGAGTCGAGCTGTAGGTGTACCAACTCGTACTCGACCCGGTCGCCGAGAACCAGATCGCTACGGTTCCCGAAGAGGCCCTACGTCCGCTCGCCGAGCTGTTCACGCTGCTGGAGACAGCGCCATGGAGCGGCCGACCGTACAACCCGGCCAACCTTAAGGCCAGCATGCTCACCCACACCTTCGGCGAGCGCGGCCTCGCGACCTACGTGGTCATGGAGGAACAACGCGAGGTGTATCTCATCCGCGTCGAGTGGCCATGATCCACGTGCCAGATGCGTGCCAGAACAGGCGGGGAATCGCGGTCACTCGACCAGCCCTGATCTGTAACCCATTTTCAAGGAGTCGCTGGCGTGCGATGAGGAGCGCATTCGCGGTACCAATCGACGACGCGGTAAGTGATGCGATCGAAGGGCTCATCGTCAGTAAGTGGCCGCTCAAAGTCAGCGAGGCGATCCAGATCTGCGGACAGTTCCTTCAAGGTCTCCGCATCGAACAACTCCGATGCGATGAGCTTCTCGCGTAGGTAGGCCAGGAACTGCTCAAAATGCTCTCCCCAGTTGACGTTGCCGTTGCGCTGGGCCTCGTCCCGGAGTTTCTCCACTGCCCGCAGCAACTCACCTTGGACGGTGTCCGCCCGCCCTCGGCGCGGTACGTAGGTCTTCCAGATGTGGCGAGCACCAGCGGCGTACTGGGGTCCATGCACGTGACCGTACAACCTATGCCTCCGGCGGGGGCGCTCCGGCACCGGGATGATCGCCAGGAGCAAGAGCCGAGCTCGTGGGTGGCTGGGGCCGCACAGGGCACTCACGGCTGGCCCGAGGTTGTCGTTGACCAGGGATCACAGGGCCCAAAGTCCGTGATCATTGCGATTTCCAAGCTTTGGGGTTCAGCAAGTACTGGAGGAACTGACTCGTAGTTTTCAGCACGGCGGGGTCATGCTGCGGCGCGGGCCATATCTGAAGGTAGTAGCCATCTATGGACCAGCTCTCCATATCCCCTTGGGTGTGATACCGCAAGCGGTATGTTCCGGGACCAGCAGGCAACGGAGGAAGGCTGTGCGCCTTTTCATCGTCCCAATCCATGTGCCATCCCGCCAGAAGGAGCTCGCCCGATGGGGACTCGAAACTGATCTCCACGATGTCTTCGTAGCCGTCAAGGTGGGCACCCGGATCTTGATCGGCGATAGCCACCGTGAAGTCCACCACCCCACACTGAGCGGCGATATTCAGGCAGGCGAGGCCGCTCCCTTCCACTTTGATGAGCCCGATGGAGTGAGTCGGGGAGTCATCTAGCCCAGCGCCGGCCCCGTAGTCCTCCCGATCCAGAAGATAGACCGAACCGCAGTCCTCCACCTCCACCTCCATTCGCTTGGTGTGCACGACAGAGGCCTCGTCTCTACTCATGGGCGGGAAGCATAGAGTCCGTCAGCGACGATTTCGGCTATCGGGGCAGTGCAACCGAACTGCCCGCGAGCGATGGATATTGAGCGGCTTCCGTGCCAGATCCGTGCCAGAACAGGCGGGGAACCACGGTCAACCAGGGGGACTCACGGGGACTCGACCCGCCCTGACCTGCACTCCCGTTTTCCCAGCTCAGGGCAGCAAGGTCAGTAGATGATTCCCAAGCTGACAGCGCGGGTTCGATTCCCGTCACCCGCTCCACACTCAAATGCCCAGGTCAGGGAGTGATTCCCAACCCGGGCCTTCGTCGTTTCCATAACCTTTTCGATCTTCCGTGCAATTAGCGTGCAATTAGCCCACGGGCATCATGGCCGCCCTGACGTTGTCGTGCCCATCCGAGCCATCAGGTCCTTGAGCCCCGCTCCGGACTCGGCCGCCAGCATGTTGCCAGTGTGACGAAGGTCATGAAAGTGCATATCTGGCATGCCCATCTCTCGGACTACATCCACCCAACGGGTGCGGGTGTTGAAGCCACTACGCCGCAGTGCCCAGCCGCCGGCAGCTCGGGCCGCGCCCAGCATCAGTTGATCCCAAGCACTCCGCCGACGACCCCATCCAAGCCGCCCCATAATGCCAGCGTGGAACTGCGAATCGATCCAGACAGGAACATCCGAACCGGCGTCTGCGACTGTTGCCAGACCCCCTTCGATCGCGTGACCGGGTTCATCAACAACGACGACGGCGCCTATGCGATCTACTACGCATCCTGCTATCACCACAACGGAATCCACGAAGCCTGGATCGATGTCATCATCGACGACGCCTGGGCTCCGGACGAGCCTGTCAGCCGCCCTGGCCGGAACCGCGTCACCTTCGGATGTCGCGTCGGTCCCGTCGAAGGGCAGCCCGCCCCCGCCTGCTCTCTGGTCAAAGGCGCCACAGTCGCACCCGATGAACCGTTCTACGGTCGCAAGCTGACCCGCGAGGAAGCCCTCGCCCATCCCTGGCTGTCCGACTATTGGGAGACCATAGATCACATCCTGGAGAACGACGCCACAGTCCGTCAGCATCTCTACGGCATAGCTGTAGCCGAGAAGCCCTAGACAAAGCCTCCGGCGGGGGGCTCTCCGGCTCCGGGGTGACCGTCCGTTTGTCACTATCGGCCCGAAGATGGCTGAGGTAGGGGCCTGATCATCCCGCCCGCCATCGACCGGGACAAGCCGAGCAGACCAGGGCCACGGGGACATCAGGCAGGGCCTCTGTGCGCAAGGCACAATTGGTCCGTGCCTCGCTTCGATTCCGCCGGAGCCGACCTTGTACCTGGACAGAGGGTTCAAGTCCGAGTGACTAGTGCCGCATCAGCCTGGGTTTGCCCTGTTTCGTGGTGACACGCCGATCAAGGTCCCACCACGGTCGGCGTGATCGCTTCACACTCTGCGTGTGGCTGAACGGGTTCGCGTACGTGAGATCGATGACGATGAAGGCAACCGGCTGCTGCGGATCGTACGGCGCGGCAGTGGGTCGGTGGTGACCTGGCGGCGGGCGCAGATGGTGCTGCTGTCGGCCCAGGGCATGCCTGTCGCGAAGATCGCGCAGGTGGCGTTCACCAGCGAAGACCGGGTCCGGGACGTGATCCATAACTTCAATACCGATGGCTTCGACTCGCTGTATCCCAAGTACAAGGGCGGCCGGGCACCGACGTTCACGCTGCCGCAACGCCGTGAGATCAAGAAGATCGCCAAGTCCCGACCGGCGGAGCATGGGTTGCCGTTCTCCCGGTGGAGCCTTGCCAAGTTGGCCGATTTCCTGGTCGCCGAGGGGGTGGTCGAGGACATCAGCCATGAGGGCCTGCGCGAGCTTCTACGTGCGGAAAGTGTGTCCTTTCAAGCCATAAAGACCTGGAAGGCCTCCCGCGACCCGGACTATGCGACCAAGAAGGCCCGCGTTGAGCACCTGTATGCCATCGCCGACGGCGAGGTCGTCCCCGACCCGGGCGAACCAACGGTGATCT